>JACKHI010000003.1 GCA_020639075.1 Phycisphaerales bacterium
TACTCCTCGAAATTGAGGATCGGCTCAAGCAACTGCGGGGAGTGACGCATGTTTTCACAATCATTGGCGATACGACGGGACGCGTAGCAAAAGGACAAGGCGATGTCACGGAAGCTCGCGT
Source organism: Phycisphaerales bacterium (assembly GCA_020639075.1). Classification (GTDB taxonomy): domain Bacteria; phylum Planctomycetota; class Phycisphaerae; order UBA1845; family UTPLA1; genus ECT2AJA-110-A. The sequence goes on from JACKHI010000003.1 coordinate 122, forward strand.
CTATTGTCGGCTCGTCGATCTCGCCGAACGCGATTATTCACAGTTCGACGTGATGCTCGACGCCCGCAAAGTCATGAGCGAATACGTCGATCTGCGCGTGGCGGTGCAAGAGGTTGCGGCGTTTCAGGCGACGGGTTTTCGGCAAGTCGACGTGGACTTGAATCTTGTCGGTCCGGACCTGATTAAGCTTCAGGAATACGCTGGCAAGATCGTGGCATGGATGGAGACGCGCGGTCATTACGTGGACGTTGACACCAGCCTGTCCCTGAGCAAGCCGGAACTGCGCGTGCGGATTGATCGTGAGAGAGCTTCGGACTTGGGCGTATCGGTGCAGACCGTCGCTTCGACACTCGGAATCCTCGTCGGCGGCGAGCCGGTCAGCAAGTACAAAGAAGGAGACGAGCAATACGATGTCTGGCTACGGGCCGAACAATCGTTCCGCGACAACCCGGCGGCCGTCGATTCGCTGACCATCCCGACAACGAAAGCGGGACTGGTTCGGCTATCGAATGTCGCGCGGCTGGAACCTGCGATCGGACCGACGGCTATTAATCGCTATGGCAGACAGCGGCAGATTGTCGTTCTTGCCAATCTCAAAGGAATCGCGCTGGGTGAGGCGATCACGGATGTCGGCGACTATGTGCGGACATTGGATTTGCCGCCGGGGTATCGTCACGAATTCATCGGCCGCGCGAAGTTGCTTTCCGAATCGAACACGAATTTCGTGATCGCGTTTCTGCTGAGTTTCCTGTTCATGTACATGGTGCTCGCGGCTCAATTCGAGAGTCTGGTCCACCCGATCACGATCTTGCTCGCTCTACCCCTGACGCTGCCCTTCGCATTCTTGTCGTTGTTTCTCCTGCGGACGAACTTCGATATCTACGCGGTCTTCGGCCTGTTCATGCTGTTCGGCATTGTGAAAAAGAACGGCATTTTGCAGATCGACTACACCAACGTGTTGCGCGCACGGGGCATGGAGGTCAATGCGGCGATTCTGGAGGCGAACAAGACCCGCTTGCGCCCGATCCTCATGACGACCTTGATGCTGATTGCCGCGATGGTCCCCATCGCACTTGGGCAGGGACCTGGTGCTGGCGCTCGCGCGAGCATGGCGAAAGTTATCATCGGCGGCCAGGGGCTTTCCCTGCTCTTGACGCTTCTCGTGACGCCCGTGGCCTACTCGCTGTGGGAAGATTTCACTCGATACTGGTCGCGCTACTGGTCCTGGGTCGGCCGGTGGCGGTCGCAGGCAGCGGCGCACGAGACGGCTTCGCCCAGCCACGACGGCGAGGCGGTCGTGGGAGCCGGGGCGGTCGCGTCGGCCCCGTCATCTTCTGGGCCGGGTCACTGAGTACAACCGGGTCAAGGCTGAGAAGCCACCGACCGCCCTGGAGATGCAGCGTGAGTGACGGACCATGACCCCTGATGAACTCAAAACCCTCTTGACCTCGATGGAGGTAAC